>NZ_WOWL01000002.1 GCF_009741265.1 Pseudarthrobacter sp. GA104 | reverse complement strand
CGGGCATTGCGTACGGTTTCGCTCATCAGCGTCCTTCCAGCTTGTTTCGTTCAGCCAGCTTGGCATCGCGTTCAGCCAACTGGCAAACATATCGTTGTAAGCGGTGAGATCGGCGTCGTTATTCCTGTCCGCCGCCCGGTCCACGCGTTTGGTCTCCCGCGCGTCCGACCGGGACCACATGATGGCGACGCCGATTGCCACCAGGAGCGTGGGCACCTCGCCGATGCCCCAGGCCACGGCGCCGCCGGTCTGCTGGTCTGCGAGTGCCGACTGGCCCCAGGCCCTGCCCAGGTTCCCGAAGTAGTCCGCGGCCAGCAGGTTGGTCCCGCCCATGATGGCCACGCCGAAGAACGCGTGGAAGCCCATGGTGGCCAGGAGCAGGACGAGCCGCATGGGGTACGGCGCCCGGAGCGGAAGCGGGTCCGGTGCCGATCATGCTCAGGATGAAGATGTAGCCGGTCAGCAGGAAGTGCACGGTCATCAGCTCGTGGCCCACATGCTCGCGCATGGCGAAGCCGAACAGGTCCGAGTAGTAGAACAGCACAATCGAGCCGGCGAAGTTCGCGGCGGCGAAGAGCGGGTGCGTGACCAGCTGCGAGAACTTCGAGTGGACGAACACCAGCAGCCACTCACGCGCCCCGCGGGAACCGTCTCCACGGGCAGGCAGGGCCCGCAGTGCGAGGGTCACAGGCGCCCCCAGCACCAGGAAGATCGGCGCCACCATGGTCAGCGCCATGTGGTCCACCATGTGGGCGGAGAACAGCACGCGGCCATAGACCGACGGCGGACCAGAGGTGATGTAGGTGAGCACCAGCAGGCCAATGACCCAGTTCACGGTGCGGAACCACTGCCACTTGTCGCCGCGCCGGTAGATCTTGGCCACGCCAAGGAAGTAGGACACAAGCCCGAACAGCGCCGCGGCGATCCAGAGCCAGTCCAGGCGCCACTCTGTCAGCCAGCGTTCGGGGGTCAGCTCCGGGGGAAGCTCATACCCGGTGAGGATGAAGGCGGGCGTGGCATCGGGCGCGAAGGCTGTGGGCTCCGGCGGGGCGGACCGGCCCAGGGCGACGGCGACGCCCGACGTTGCGCCCATCACCAGGAATTCCGCCAGGACCAGCTGCCAGAGGACCCGCCGCGAGGACATGGTGGAGCCCTTGCGGCTCAGCTGCGGGATCACCCACTGCCGGTGCATGAACCCGATCCCGCCCAGGACCAGCGTGGCCATCGCCTTGGCCAGGATGAGCTGGCCATAGGGGGAACCGAAGAGGTCACCCCAGTTGGTGACCCGGATGCTGGCGTTGATGATGCCGGACGCGAGAACGAGCACGAAGGCAAAACCGGCCAGCGACGAGAACCGGCGGAGCGTCGGCTCGGTGATGTCGGTGGCGGTTGCGGCTTTGGGGCCGGTCAGGATTCCGGACAGCAGGGCCAGCATGATGATGCCGCCCACCCAGGTGCTGACCCCTACCAGGTGCAGGCCCAGGGAGTTGATGGCGCCTTCGTGGTCCGAGGAGCTTGAAGAATGGCCGATCAGTGCTGTGGGTACCAGGCCGGCCAGGGCGAGGATCAGGGTCAGCGCCAGGCCGCCGAGGGACCGCACTCCGAACAGGGCCGTTGTCACGACGGCGGCGATGATGGTGACGGCCAGCCAGGCCCGCCCCGTCTCGATATCCGTCATGAAGTAGACCAGGGCCTGGGTGAACTCGGCATCGCCGGAGAGTCCCTGTCCGGCAACATCAGAGTAGGTGAGGACCAGGACCGCGATGGCCGACAATGTCCACGTCGCACCTGCTGCGGCCGCTACGGCCAGGGCGCGGCTGAAGGCAGGGTGTTCGGGTGCCTCACTGCTCTCTTTGCTCCGGCTGCGGGGCCCCGCATTCCTGGGCAGGATGCCGACGGCGAAGACAAGGCCGCCGATGACGGTGGCCAGCGACACGTTGTGGATTGCCTTGCTGACGGGGAGCCCCCAACGGACAAGCGCTCCAGGATCAGAGACTGCCCTGGCGCCGGCAGCCCCGGAGAAGATGAGCGCAGCTGCCAGGCCCAGGAAGAGGGCGGCCAGTCCGGCCACTTGCCATGTCCGGGAGATCCCCAAGGCACCGCTGTCCCCCGCCTGCGCACCGTTGCCCCGAACTCCCTTGCCGGGAACGGACGGGGGCTGGGTGGAACGTGGTTTTGCGGCAGAAGACACCATTCCATTGTCCGCTACGCCTGCCCGGGCCGCGAATCGGCTTAAAGACAAAAGGAGCGGCAACCTGGTGGTTGCCGCTCCTTTTCCGCGCCGGCTGCGCGCCGGGGAGGAAGAAGCCTACTTCTTGTTGGAAACTGCAGCCTTCAGCTTGGAGCCGGCGGTCAGCTTGACGCTGTGGCCTGCCGCGATCTGGATGGTCTCACCCGTCTGCGGGTTGCGGCCGGTGCGTGCTGCGCGGTCGGTACGCTCGACGGCGAGCCAGCCCGGAATGGTGATCTTCTCGCCCGCTGCGACAGAAGTCTCGAAAACCTCGAACAGTGCGTCGAGGACGGAGTTGACGGCTGCCTGGCTGGTGCCGGCCTTGCCAGCTACCTCTGCAACAAGTTCACTACGGTTCTTAGCCATTTATGTCCTCCTGGACGGTCATGATTCTGGAGCCTATACGCGGCATGCGTACAAGCCACTGTTCGAAAACTTACCAGCTTGGGCCTCCGCGTTCCGCAAATTCCGCGTGTTTCCGCGACTTTTTGAGGTTAATCACCGGATTTTTCGGGTTTTTCACCCCGGATTCAGCCGCCAGCGGACGCTCTCTCAGTTGATGCGGGTTTTTCGGCGATGCTCTCTCGGTTGATGTGGGGTTTCCTGGGATGCTCTTGCAGTTTGGCGCTGGTGGTCGACGGCGGGCCGGCCGGGCAGTGCGGGAGGGTCCCCCGGGAGGGCGCGTTAAGTGAGAGAGGGTCCCCCGGGAGCGGGCGTTAAGTGAGAGAGGGAACCCCGGGGGCGTTAAATGCGGGAGGCCCCAACCTGGTGGTTGGGGCCTCGACCTAATGGTTGTCCGGCGGTGACCTACTCTCCCACACCCTCCCGGGTGCAGTACCATCGGCGCTGTGGGTCTTAGCTTCCGGGTTCGGAATGGGACCGGGCGTTTCCCCCACGCTATGACCGCCGTAACCTTGTTACCCGTCCGCCCGGGTGTGATCCCCGGGGGTGGGAAGTGTTGTGGTTACAACATGCTTTCCTGCCCGTGTGAGGGCAGGGTGGTGTTGTTATTCAGTTGGTGTTCCCTGCAACAAATGGTTTGTTGTTCGGGAACCACATAGTGGACGCAAGCAGTCTTGTTATCTTTTTACCAACCCTGGTGTGGAACCGCTTTTGAACCGGTTTCACGGGTGTGGTGTGTGGTGTAAGTTATCGGCCTATTAGTACCGGTCAGCTTCACGAGTCGTTAGTCCTCGCTTCCACATCCGGCCTATCAACCCAGTGGTCTGGCTGGGGGCCTCTCACACACGAGGTGTATGGAAATCTCATCTTGAAGCGAGCTTCCCGCTTAGATGCTTTCAGCGGTTATCCCATCCGAACGTAGCTAATCAGCGGTGCACTTGGCAGTACAACTGACACACCAGAGGTTCGTCCGTCCCGGTCCTCTCGTACTAAGGACAGCCCTTCTCAAATTTCCTGCGCGCGCAGCGGATAGGGACCGAACTGTCTCACGACGTTCTAAACCCAGCTCGCGTACCGCTTTAATGGGCGAACAGCCCAACCCTTGGGACCTACTCCAGCCCCAGGATGCGACGAGCCGACATCGAGGTGCCAAACCATGCCGTCGATATGGACTCTTGGGCAAGATCAGCCTGTTATCCCCGAGGTACCTTTTATCCGTTGAGCGACGGCCATTCCACAATGTACCGCCGGATCACTAGTCCCGACTTTCGTCCCTGCTCGAGATGTCTCTCTCACAGTCAAGCTCCCTTGTGCACTTACACTCGACACCTGATTGCCAACCAGGCTGAGGGAACCTTTGGGCGCCTCCGTTACTTTTTAGGAGGCAACCGCCCCAGTTAAACTACCCATCAGGCACTGTCCCTGACCCGGATTACGGGCCGAAGTTAGATGTCCAAAGTGACCAGAGTGGTATTTCAACGATGACTCCACCCGAACTGGCGTCCGGGCTTCAACGTCTCCCACCTATCCTACACAAGCCACTCCGAACACCAATACCAAACTATAGTAAAGGTCTCGGGGTCTTTCCGTCCTGCTGCGCGTAACGAGCATCTTTACTCGTACTGCAATTTCGCCGAGTTTATGGTTGAGACAGCGGGGAAGTCGTTACTCCATTCGTGCAGGTCGGAACTTACCCGACAAGGAATTTCGCTACCTTAGGATGGTTATAGTTACCACCGCCGTTTACTGGGGCTTAAATTCTCAGCTTCGCCTTGCGGCTAACCGGTCCTCTTAACCTTCCAGCACCGGGCAGGAGTCAGTCCGTATACATCGTCTTGCGACTTCGCACGGACCTGTGTTTTTAGTAAACAGTCGCTTCCCCCTGGTCTCTGCGGCCCCGATCCCCTCCCACCAGCAAGTGGTGTTCAAGGTTGGGGCCCCCTTCTCCCGAAGTTACGGGGGCATTTTGCCGAGTTCCTTAACCATAATTCTCTCGATCGCCTTAGTATTCTCTACCTGATCACCTGTGTCGGTTTGGGGTACGGGCGGCTAAAACCTCGCGTCGATGCTTTTCTCGGCAGCATAGGATCACCGAATCCCCCCAAACGGGGGTCCCATCAGATCTCAGGCATCATGAACAGCGGATTTGCCTACCGTTCGCCCTACATCCTTAGACCGGGACAACCATCGCCCGGCTCGGCTACCTTCCTGCGTCACACCTGTTAATACGCTTGCCTCCCAGGATCAGGTCCTGCGCTCCACCAAAACCCTTCACCCACAAGGGGTGTCAGGCAGGTCTCGGGCAGTTAGTATCCCCTGTTCAGCATGGGCGGTTTTTCGCCGGTACGGGAATATCAACCCGTTGTCCATCGACTACGCCTGTCGGCCTCGCCTTAGGTCCCGACTTACCCAGGGCAGATTAGCTTGACCCTGGAACCCTTGATCATTCGGCGGACGGGTTTCTCACCCGTCTTTCGCTACTCATGCCTGCATTCTCACTCGTGTAGGCTCCACCGCTGGTTTACACCGCGACTTCACCGCCCACACGACGCTCCCCTACCCATCCAAACGCCTGAACCACAAGGGCTTAGCTAATATTTGAATGCCACAACTTCGGCGGTGTACTTGAGCCCCGCTACATTGTCGGCGCGGAATCACTTGACCAGTGAGCTATTACGCACTCTTTTAAGGATGGCTGCTTCTAAGCCAACCTCCTGGTTGTCTTCGCAACTCCACATCCTTTCCCACTTAGCACACGCTTAGGGGCCTTAGTTGGTGGTCTGGGCTGTTTCCCTCTCGACTATGAAGCTTATCCCCCACAGTCTCACTGCTGCGCTCTCACTTACCGGCATTCGGAGTTTGGCTGACGTCAGTAACCTTGTAGGGCCCATTAGCCATCCAGTAGCTCTACCTCCAGCAAGAAACACGCAACGCTGCACCTAAATGCATTTCGGGGAGAACCAGCTATCACGAAGTTTGATTGGCCTTTCACCCCTACCCACAGCTCATCCCCTCCATTTTCAACTGAAGTGGGTTCGGTCCTCCACGACGTCTTACCGTCGCTTCAACCTGGCCATGGGTAGATCACTTCGCTTCGGGTCTAGATCACGCCACTGCAACGCCCTATTCAGACTCGCTTTCGCTACGGCTGCCCCACACGGGTTAACCTCGCGACGTAACACTAACTCGCAGGCTCATTCTTCAAAAGGCACGCCGTCACCAGAATCAGACTGGCTCCGACGGATTGTAAGCACACGGTTTCAGGTACTGTTTCACTCCCCTCCCGGGGTACTTTTCACCTTTCCCTCACGGTACTGGTCCGCTATCGGTCATTAGGGAGTATTTAGGCTTATCAGGTGGTCCTGACAGATTCGCACGGGATTTCTCGGGCCCCGTACTACTTGGGATACTCTCACAGGCGGTACACAACATTACGGTTACGGGGCTAACACCCTCTCTGGCCGGCCTTTCAAGACCGTTCACCTATGCCTGCACATCACACCCCACCAGCCCGGCAGAACTGGTATGGAAAGTCCCACAACCCCGACCATGCAACGCCCGCCGGCTATCACACATGGAACGGTTTAGCCTGATCCGCGTTCGCTCGCCACTACTAACGGAATCACTATTGTTTTCTCTTCCTGCGGGTACTGAGATGTTTCACTTCCCCGCGTTCCCTCCACGCACCCTATGTGTTCAGATGCGGGTCACCGAGTCACTCGCGCGCTCGGCGGGGTTTCCCCATTCGGACACCCTGGGATCACAGTCCGGTTATCGACTCCCCCAGGCTTATCGCAGATTCCTACGTCCTTCTTCGGCTCCTAATGCCAAGGCATCCACCGTGTGCTCTTAAAAACTTGACCACAAAAGATCAAAAACGCTAATTTTCGAGAGAACCACGAAAACCACTGCACCATCCCGAAAGACAGCACAACAGATCCAGGTTCATATTCTTGGAAATTGCTTCTTATAAAAGATGCTCGCGTCCACTATGTAGTTCTCAAACAACAACCCCAAACCACACACCCCACACACACAACATGCATGATCGGTGCAGCCAGGAAACCAGAAACAAACAAACCCGCAACCCCGCCCCGCAAAACGGGACGGAACCACGGCCCTGTTGCCTCAGGACCCAACAGTGTGCCAAACACGAAACCACCCGCACCCACCAGCACCCTTCCAGGAACCCCCGCAAAGAGGAACCGTACTAAGCACCGGAAAGAACCGGCAGCCGCTATTCGTTGATATTCCACCCTTGAGCACCCGCCGCAGAACTTGCGTCTGCGCAACGGGCTGTACTCCTGACAAACCCCCGCACCGCATACACGGCACGAACAATCTGTAGGTGCTCCTTAGAAAGGAGGTGATCCAGCCGCACCTTCCGGTACGGCTACCTTGTTACGACTTAGTCCCAATCGCCAGTCCCACCTTCGACAGCTCCCTCCCACAAGGGGTTAGGCCACCGGCTTCGGGTGTTACCAACTTTCGTGACTTGACGGGCGGTGTGTACAAGGCCCGGGAACGTATTCACCGCAGCGTTGCTGATCTGCGATTACTAGCGACTCCGACTTCATGGGGTCGAGTTGCAGACCCCAATCCGAACTGAGACCGGCTTTTTGGGATTAGCTCCACCTCACAGTATCGCAACCCTTTGTACCGGCCATTGTAGCATGCGTGAAGCCCAAGACATAAGGGGCATGATGATTTGACGTCGTCCCCACCTTCCTCCGAGTTGACCCCGGCAGTCTCCTATGAGTCCCCACCATCACGTGCTGGCAACATAGAACGAGGGTTGCGCTCGTTGCGGGACTTAACCCAACATCTCACGACACGAGCTGACGACAACCATGCACCACCTGTAAACCGACCGCAAGCGGGGCACCTGTCTCCAGGTATTACCGGTTCATGTCAAGCCTTGGTAAGGTTCTTCGCGTTGCATCGAATTAATCCGCATGCTCCGCCGCTTGTGCGGGCCCCCGTCAATTCCTTTGAGTTTTAGCCTTGCGGCCGTACTCCCCAGGCGGGGCACTTAATGCGTTAGCTACGGCGCGGAAAACGTGGAATGTCCCCCACACCTAGTGCCCAACGTTTACGGCATGGACTACCAGGGTATCTAATCCTGTTCGCTCCCCATGCTTTCGCTCCTCAGCGTCAGTTAATGCCCAGAGACCTGCCTTCGCCATCGGTGTTCCTCCTGATATCTGCGCATTTCACCGCTACACCAGGAATTCCAGTCTCCCCTACATCACTCTAGTCTGCCCGTACCCACCGCAGATCCGGAGTTGAGCCCCGGACTTTCACGGCAGACGCGACAAACCGCCTACGAGCTCTTTACGCCCAATAATTCCGGATAACGCTTGCGCCCTACGTATTACCGCGGCTGCTGGCACGTAGTTAGCCGGCGCTTCTTCTGCAGGTACCGTCACTTTCGCTTCTTCCCTACTGAAAGAGGTTTACAACCCGAAGGCCGTCATCCCTCACGCGGCGTCGCTGCATCAGGCTTGCGCCCATTGTGCAATATTCCCCACTGCTGCCTCCCGTAGGAGTCTGGGCCGTGTCTCAGTCCCAGTGTGGCCGGTCACCCTCTCAGGCCGGCTACCCGTCGTCGCCTTGGTAAGCCATTACCTCACCAACAAGCTGATAGGCCGCGAGTCCATCCAAAACCACAAAAAGCTTTCCACCCCCCACCATGCGACGAGGAGTCATATCCGGTATTAGACCCAGTTTCCCAGGCTTATCCCAGAGTTAAGGGCAGGTTACTCACGTGTTACTCACCCGTTCGCCACTAATCCCCCACAAGTGAGGTTCATCGTTCGACTTGCATGTGTTAAGCACGCCGCCAGCGTTCATCCTGAGCCAGGATCAAACTCTCCGTTGAAGTAAAACAGACACAACCCCCAGCCCCGGGAAAACGGGACAAAAAGGCTGCACAAAATTTGAAACCAGCTGTAAAAACCAGACCACCCACAGGGGCGGACAGCCCGGTCAATTCAACCAATCACTAAAACAATTGGTATCAACAAACTTGGCACACTATTGAGTTCTCAAACAACAGACACACCCGGCACCACCACCAGCAAAAAACCACCGTGGATCGCTCCGGAGCAACTTTTCAAACTTACCCGGTTTCAAGGAGCTTTGCAAATCGGCGTTTTCGCGATTTTCGTTGCTCCGAACCCGGCCCCGCCCGCGTTTGGCGCGCCAAGTGGCGAACCATTTTCAGGCTGTTTGCTAAGGGGTTTGGCCGCTATTTTTCCGCTTCAGCGGCGGCGACTCAGAAAACAATACACGGCGGGAAGCCGCTCTGCAAATCCTCCCCCTCGGGTGGGACAGACCCCTGGGAACACCGGAAATCCGCGGTTTTCAGGGCTCTTTGGCCTTAGCCGGCACCTCTGCGCCGCAACCTCCGGTGGTATGGACTGGCTCACATTTTGCGGCTCCCCTAGCGCACCCTCAGGGTCAGGGAGAAGTCGGCTTGACGGGGCTCAAGCCGGTACTGCGGCAACACGCCGGGACCACAAGCAGCGGTTCCCACCCCCCTGAGCGCATGGTCCAGATAGAGGTAGCTCCGGCCGTCCGCCTTCAAGTCCGGACGGTGCGTTGCAGCGTCGAGGACGTCCTGGCTGTAGGGCCGGACAGTCAGCGCAAAGGGATCACCGGCTATCTCCAGTGCCCGGTCCCCAATCCGCAAAGCAGCGGACCGTACTCCGGACCGGGCGCCGGACTCCTGTGGCCGCACGTAGTCCACGTCCATGTCCGAAAGCGGGAGCGAGAACCAGCCCCTCCGCGCTCCCTGCCCCGTATCCGGGTAGCTCTGGTGGGGCCCTGGCCGAACCAGCTCACCAGCTCCGTCTCTTCTCCCAGCACAAGTTCCAGCCCTATCCGCGCCCATTCCACGCCGGAGCCTCGATTGGCCCACGCGCCGTCCGGCCGGACCGACGTCCGAAGCCCGACAGCTTCACCGTCGCTCGTCCACGCATAGTCCACAAATACTCCGTACTGTTTGTCCGCAGCACCTACACGCGTCCGGACGGTCAGGACTTCGCCACCGTTCCGCCCGCCGTCGGCAGTGAGGCCGGCAGTGGACCCAGGGGCGGGGCCGGCAGCGCGGTCCGCAGTGATACCCAGCAGCCGGGTGTGGAGCCGGTTGAGGCCGGCATCCTTCCACTGGGCGGCCAGGGGACGCTCGTCGGCACCGCCCCATTCACGGCCGAGGTCGTTGTCCGTGGGGGCCCACCACAGATTCAGCGCGAACTTTTCCACCGGGATGCCGCCTATGGAGGTGGGCATGCCCGTCACCCGGCTGAAGACAACAGGTCCCAGCGTCAGTTCACCGTCCCGGACGTCCACGGCTGCAGCCGGCGCCGGACCGGCCGGAGCGTCAGGCTCCCGGACAGACTGCCCCCAGGCAAGCTCGTGACCCGAGGCAGCCCAGGCCGAATCAGCGGCGAGGACTGCACTGACGGTGAGCACCGCAGGCCGGCCGTCATGTTCCGCAGCGGCGAGGGCGGCGACACTGGCGGGCAGCCCAATGACCGCTTCCGCCCGGGGAGCCACGGGCGGAACGTCCGAAGTGCCGGCGGCGAGGGTCCTGCCGCCGGCTTCCACCGCATAACGGAAGCTGAACGCAGCGGTGTCCGCAAAGTCCTGGCCGTTGCGCACCGTGAAACCGGACCAGTCACCTGCCACCGCTATGCGCAGTGGCTCGATGACCTTCTTGAAGTCCAGCAAGCCGGGCCGGGGTCTGCGGTCCGCATCAACCAGGCCGTCGGTGACGAAATTGCCGTCATGAACTTCCTCGGCGAAGTCCCCGCCGTAGGCGTAGTGCTCGCCACCGTACGGGGAGGCGACGGTGATGCCGTGTTCCAGCCACTCCCACACGAAGCCGCCCATCAGGCGCGGGTACTTCTCGAAAAGCTCCTGGTACTCGCTCATGCCGCCGGGGCCGTTGCCCATGGCGTGGACATACTCGCAAAGGACAAATGGCATCGCCCTGCGCCGGGCATCCAGCGCGGCATTTTCGATCGCCGGCTCAATCCCCTGCCCGATCAGGGCCGTTTCTGCCTGGCTGGCATACATCCGGGAGTAGACGTCGACATGCGCGGAGGACCAGTCGCCCTCGTAGTGGATGGGGCGGGAAGGGTCCCGGTCCTTGGTCCAGCGGGACATGGCGGCGAGGTTCCTGCCGGTCCCCGCCTCGTTGCCGAGCGACCACATGATCACCGCGGGGTGGTTCTTGTCCCGTTCAACCGTGCGGCGCATGCGGTCCACCAGCGCCGTTTCCCACTGCGGGTCGTCGCTCGGGTTCCGGGCCCAGCCGGCACTCTCAAAGCCATGGGTCTCGAGGTCGCACTCGAGCACAACGTAGAAGCCGAGCTCGTCGGCAAGTGCCAGGAAATCCGGGTGCGGCGGGTAATGGGAGGTGCGGATGGCATTGATGTTGTGCTGCTTCATGAGCCGCAGTTCGGCCTCCATTAAGTCCCTGGGAACCACCCGGCCAAGGCGCGGATGGTGTTCGTGACGGTTGACGCCGCGCAGCAGGATCCGCCGCCCGTTGACCTTGAACTGCGCGTCCTCGATGGCGATGCTGCGGAAGCCGAGCCGCAGCTCCACGGACTCTCCGGGGGTGCTGACTGTGGCCTCATAGAGCCGGGGCACCTCCGCAGACCAGGGTTCGACGGCGGGGATGCGCAGTTCCGCGCCTGCGGGCAGTTCCGCATCCAGTTCGGGAACGCGGACGACGGCGTCAATCGCCTGTCCGCCCCGGGTCACCTCGACCTTGAGGGTGCCTTCGCCGGTGGCGTGATCGTAGCCTGCGTGGACGAAGACGTCGTCGATGCCGGCCTCAGGCCTTGCCTGGAGCGTGACATCCCGGAAGATGCCGGGGAGCCACCACATGTCCTGGTCCTCCACGTAGCTGGCGGCCGAGAACTGCGCCACGCGCACGGCAAGGGTGTTCTGCCCGTGGACCAGGATCCCGGACACATCGAATTCATGGGCCAGCCTGCTGCCGCGCGTAGTACCGAGCTCCCTTCCATTCAGCCACACGGTTCCCGCGGACTCGATGCCGTCGAACCGCAGCAGGGCGTGGGGGAAGAACTCGGGGCCGGCCTCAAAGACGACTACGTGGTCGCCAATGGGATTGGCGTCCGGCACATGCGGCGGCTCCACGGCGAAGGGAAACTGGACATTGGTGTAGGCGGGGGACCCATGCCCGTGCATCGGCCAGCTCGATGGTACGGGCAGGCTCTCGAACCCATCAAGGTGCCTGCCCCACTGCCAGCCGGCTTTCGGCGCGGTCCGGATTCCGGAACTGAGGCGAAACTGCCAGTCCCCGTTCAGCGACAACCGTGGTGCGTCGCTGTGCAGGTAAGCGCGCGGAGGCAACGTGCCCTTGCCGGGTTCAACAGATTCCAGGTCCGTGATCCCACCAGCACCAAGATCCAGGCGTCGGGCTGCTGAACCGGGGATGATTTCGGGCGTGCTGTCCGCCATGGCGGCAAGCGAATGGGCTGGCATGGGCTTCCTTGCTTCAGGGAGGCTGCGGCTGTGGTGCGGGGAACCGTGTCTCGCTCGCCGTACGTGAACGTTCACGGCAGCGCCTCAAGCCTAGCCGTTCAGGTCTGCTTTGAGAAGGGTCAGGCCGACTGGCGAAGCACCAGCTGATGCTTGAGGATCAAGGAGGCGTCCGGGCTCCCAGCCTCCACTGCGCCGGACAGCAGGTCTGCCACGAGTCCGACGGCGGCCCGGCCTACTGCACGCAGGTCCAGTGCGAGCGTGGTCAGCTCGGGTGAGACCAGTTCGCCCAGGGGTATGCCGTCCATGCCGATCACTGCACAGTCCCGCGCACTGCCCTGCCGGCGGCATTGAGGCTTTAAGCGCTCCCGCCGCCATCAGGTCGTTGAACACCAGGAGCCCGTCGACCGTGCCGTGCTGCTCGAGCAGGGAGCGGACTGCCTCCCGTGCCGCCGGGGCGGTGTCCGCGCCTCGAGGATGATGATGTCAATGCCGGCCGTCGGCGGCCGCTGCGCAACAGCGAGCCCGCGGGTGGTGGCCTGCCCGCCTTCGCCGAATCGAGGTAGGCGATCCGTCGGCGCTGTGC